>NZ_JAALLK010000030.1:0-7781 GCF_011075215.1 Acinetobacter sp. EKM10A
AAATCGGTTTTACTTAAATTCCAGTTCACATCAACAATGTGGCTATTACGTTTTACATCGATGTAATAGCGACCACGTCCGCCATCCATCTGCTGACGTTTCACATCATCACCTGGTGTTACGCCATAGCCGCTGGTCTGAGGATTTAGCTTTAACTTGTACATAACTTTCCTTCAGGTAATAAAAAACCACCTCGAAGGGTGGTTTGATGAAATAAGGTTTAGATATTTAAATTAATTACAAAAACGATTTAACATTAAGAAATCGATTTAATAATAGTTTCTTTACCATCTTCAAAAATCTCTTTCACTACAAACTTGCAGTAAGCTCCATCTTGAGATGGTTCAGTCAGTAAAACTGGATTCACAAAATCTTTGATCTGTTTAAAACGGATCAATTCATAATTTCCATTTCTTTCCAACTGATAGTCCATTTTTACATCACAACTATACATAGTAGTTGACCCAATAACAGAAGTAAGCCTGAAAGTTAACTTCTTATTTGCGGGTACTTTAAACTCAAAAAACTCTTCACCATTATTTAAACTGATTGTGGGTTTAGGCATATTTAATTTTTTGGGCTCATGCATAGAGCCATACTTTGTTAAATTATTTGAAATCTGCTTAGTTATTAGGTTTTTTGAAATTTTTTCACCCTCATTATTTTGATAAGTAATATAAAACTGCACCATGGGAATATTACTTCTATAAACCCTTAAATTTGCAGTATTTCCCGAAACATCATCCTGATACATATTTGTGGATCTTACGAGATTATTTACTGCAGGAATGGCACAGCCCGAAAGGCTTAAAAGTATTGTCGAAATTACAATTATTTTTTTCATGTCATAACCATCAATTTAAATGCCAACAGACTCTATCACCTTGAAATTTAAATATTATGAAAATGAACCCTCCAAAAAGGGTTCAAATCATTAAGTGCGATTTCGTCTTGCAGTTGTATTCTCAGTCAAAGACCGACTAATAGTTGAGTTTGGATTACCAATTTGATCACTAACAAGCTTTGGTACCGTTCTTGGAAGCTGCTTATCCAGTTCATCTTTAACAATGATCCGGACTGTTTGCTCATCCAGTTGTTCAGCTTCAACTGTCGCCCCACTCATCTGATTAATCACTTCAATTTTGAAATTGATTATCGGAGAAGATGGCTTAATTGAAGGCATAATCTCAGCTTGAGGGCGTGAAGTACGTCCTAAAGTAAAATCCTGAACATCATCCAGATTTGAACGATCCTGAACTAAACCATTGGATGAGAAGTAGACCTTGCCATCATGGAATAAGTCAGAATTTGCCGAAGAAACTAACTTAGGTGTGTCTCTATTACCTTTATAGATAATCTGAGTATCTTGAACCAGTTGATTAAAGATGTCAGCTTGCTTTTGGCTTTCTATAAAGGCACTAGAGCTCATCATTGCACGGCGCATGACACTATCAACCGAGGCATTGTTATTGAGAAAAGCTTCAGGGTTAGCACTCTTACGCATTTTCTCAACTAAACCAACTCCGCCCCAGCGTTTAATATCTTCTTGGGACCAGACCACCTCTCCTTTATGGACAATACCAGCAGGCTGATATTTCCCACCTGATCCAGTGTAACCACCGTCAGCAAAGCCTTGATCTTTGATTGCCCGGATGTTTGCAATGATACTAGCACCTTGAGCAACCGCCCCAGCAATCAACGGTAAGTTAAGAGGAAAACCAGCTTTTGAAGCTGCTGCGATGTTTTGCTGAATCGCAATACCTGCAGCTGCAATCGCATAAGCTTTATCTGCAACGAACATGATTTTGTAAGCTTTAGATTGCTCTCCAAACATTGAACCAAACATAGATGTAAGAGAACCCATCATTTGGCCACCAAATGCAATTTGAGTGTTCAAGCGGTCTTGCTGATACTTATCTTCAATATCCTGAGCATTCTTTGCATATTCGGCAGCAATCTGATTACGTTGATCTTGAGCAGCTTGAATGATTGCCGTTTTCTGATTTTCGTAATCCTGCTGCTTAATTAGCCCTGCTTCGAATTGAGCATTCAGACCATCTAAAGAGTTTTGCTCATTCAGGTCGGTAGCAGCAAATTGACTATCTGCTAAATCATTTGCAGCATTTAAGCGGCTAAATCGTTCCTGATCTTGTCTGAAAAACTCGCCGGTACCATTCATATCCGCTTGGATACCACCCCAGTTTTGAACAGCATTATTCACTTTATCGCGTGTCTCTTTATCCTGATTGGCTTTAGATAATGCGATTAGCTTTTGCCGCTCTTCTATAGAAAGCTTGGTATTCTTAAGAATTTCCTCCCGTTCTAGTCTGTAACGTTCCTGCATGGCTTGCGTTTCCGAAAGCAGAGATAAACGTGCTTGAAACAACCGCTGTTCCTGAGCTAGTTTTAATAACCCTAACTCTTGCTGTTTTTGCTGTTCCAGCAATTCAACAGCTTGCTTCTGCTCAGACTTACTTAATTCAATGTCATGAGCTGCATTGAACTTTTTACGGTTAAAGGACTCTTCTAGTAACTGTTCCTCGGTTTTACGAAACTCCTTGTAGTCTTCCAGCTTGCTTCTAATTGCTTGTTTAGCAATATCCACATCATTATCAGCACGGCGCTGTAATTCTGCCTTAATTTCAGCTGTTCGTTCTGGCGAGAATCCTGCCTTATCAACGTCTTCCAATCTAACTTTCAAATTATTCTGGATCCGCTGTACTTCAGAAGCTACTTCATTTTCAAGAGACCGCTGAGCATCTAATTGACGATCAAGTTGAGACTGAATGTCACCAGCTGCCTTATCACTGCCCTTACTCGCACCGCCTTTCACCTTGCTCTGCATCTTGGGAGATTGATGTAGAAGCTTAAGAGACACTCCATCCTCAAAGATCACTTCACTGACATAACCACCTCCCTTGCTGTCATACCATGTCTTGATATCTTTCACAGCAACATTGGTCGTGATTGGTGTTCCTTCAGGCATTGAAAAATCAATACCCTTATGAAATGAAGAAGCCCCTTTAGTTGGGGCTTTTCGTGGACCATAATTAGAACTGATCTTGTAGGAAGTTAAAGGTTTTCCACCTGCTTGTAATCGAGCCAGATGTTCATTTGAAACTTTCTGGCCAGACATTGAACCACCATAACGGACGTCAAGATGAGGGCCAGTGCCAATACCAGATTGACCGGAAATACCGATTAGTCGTTTGCTGACCTTTTCTTGTTTCTCTAACTCTTTAGTGCGCGCCTTATCCTTGTTTACAAGAGCCTCAAGAGCATTTTCCTGCGCAACAATACCTTTAATGATTTTGTCTTGCTCTACGGTTACACCCGAGTAACCTTTTTTCTGGTTCTCCCTGTATGTCTGCAAAAGTAAATCAGCCTCTTCAACTGATCTTCCATATTTTTTAATAAGTGTAGTTTTAAAAGCTGCATCCCATTTACGATCTGCAAGCGACTTATTGATGTCTTTAAGCTTTTTATTAAGCTCGGTAACGTCTTGAACTGCTCCTTTCGCACCTTGACTAACATCATTAAAACCTGCTTTTGCATTAGCACCAGAAGTACGAACCTGATTTAACTCAGAGTTTGTTTGCTTCACAGCTTTCGTGTTTTCATCTACTTTCTTCTTGCTATCAGCCAGCTGGTTAATTTGATCCGAACTGATGAATGAAAGTTGATTTAATCTATTGAAAGCTTGGTTTACATCAATAACGCCAGTTTTTAATTCTGCCCATATTCGATAAGCTTCAGCACTTTGCTTATTGTTGTCAGTGATAGACTGAGTAAGTAACAAGAACTCGTTCTGAGATTTAGATAGTTGAGCATTCTGTAAACTTAGTTGCTTTGTCAGTTCATCTTCCGCTGCTCGCTTTTGTGCACCTTCAAGCTTCATGAGTTCATCAGCTGCCATGCTTGCATAACGTGATTGCTTCTCAAGCATGTCATTGGCTTTATCGCCATTGTCACGCATTAAAAGATATCCGGCAGCTAAACTTGCTACTGTAATGCCCATACCAACTGGACCACCAAGTAAACCTAAAAGCCGTGATCCTATCCCTACACTTGCCGCACCAGCTGCTGCTGATCTTGATTGAGCTACAGCCAATGCTTCTTCAGCAAGTGCCAATTCTCTTGTAACTTGAGCCTCAATTTTCTTTAACTCAGCCATACGAGTTAATGTCGCTGTTCTGCCTTTTTCAGTAATTTGAGATTTAAGGCGCTGTACTTCTAGAGCTTTCTCAGCCGCAATAGCAGCTAAAGTTGCTTGAGTATTTGCAACAACTGTTTGAGTGCTAATTACTTGTTGAGCTGCAGCTGCGCGCTCGGCTTGAATTGCAGCATATTGCGTAACTGTTTGAGCAGCTAATTCCTTAATTTTTGCAGCTACAGCAACACCTGAGGCATAAATTGCAGGAATGTAGGTTCCAAGCCAATAAGCACCACCAACCATCATTGCAGAAGTTAAAACATCTAGGTTTCCAGCTAAAGTCTGAATGTTGCCCGCTAAAACTTGTGCTGCACCTGAGCCCTTTCCTGACTCCCCAACAAATTTAGTAATCTCGTTGTTGAGCAGCGTCAAAGACTGTCCAATAGTGATATCGGTTTTTGCAAAAAGTGCATCTACATCTTTTTCTACATTTCTAAGCGCTTTTACAATTTCTTGTGAAGTAATTTTTCCTTCAGCTGCAACAGATCGCAACTCTCCTACGGTGATTCCCATACCTTGAGCAATAGCCTTTGCTAATGCCGGGGTTTGCTCCATTACAGAATTAAGCTCTTCACCACGCAACGTTCCGCTTGCCAAAGCCTGCCCAAACTGAACTAAAGCTGCATCAGCAGCTTCTGCACTTGCACCACTAATTGCTACGGCTTTAGATACGGTTTCAGTTAAACGAGCAGTGTCATCCATTGTGAGGTTTAGTGTTTTTGCATTATCACTAAAACGCTGGTAGACCTGAAGAACAGAATCCCATGCTGAATAGGTTTTTTGTGCGATCTGGAATGTATCTTCAGTCGCTTTATTCAATTCAGCCTGATTATTAGTAACGAGCTTTAGACGATTCTGAAGACCTGTATAAGTGTCCATTTTAGATATAGCTGCACCCACCGTTACTAGCCCAGCCATATACCCAGCTAGTGCACGAGTAGCTACAGATAAGCCATCCATTGACTTAGAAGCATAATCACCTTTACGTTCAATGCTAACAAGTTCATTGCCTAGATTACGCGCATTACGTTCAGCATTTTGCGAATCAATAACAATGACCAAACGGGATTCTTGTGCCATCTTTACTTTCCTCTAGGCAATAAAAAACCCGCTTTCGCGGGTTTTTTTTAAATGAATAAATTACTTTTCTGGATCTGGATGATATTGACCATCGCTACCTAGAAATAAAACTTTATTTCCAAATCCAACTACATCAGCTCCATAAGAATTTTGAGCTGTATATTCAAGTCCAATTTTAAGCAATGCTCCTTCTTGCTTCACAATTGCACTTCTAGGCTTAAATGAGTAAGGATTTTTGAGACCTATTTTTTCTAATACAGACACAAAATATATGTTCTGAGAAATGCTCTTTTTTGAAAGCGGTAAATCTATATTTGGATCCATTACTGTTATTACACTAATGTTAGATTTTCTTCCTTCTCCATCTTTAAGTTGCTCAATGTATTTTGTATCTTTGTGAATTAGATCCTTTAGATTCTTTTTTCTTAGGTTCTCAGCTGCCACTTTATAAAGTTTTTTGTTTTCTTCAATTCTTTTTTCAACAACATCAGAAAACTCTTTTTCAGCTTTATTTGATTGATAATTCTCATTGAAATTTTTGAACGTTAACGGCGAAGAAATATCTACTTTTTTAAAGTTCTCATTTGAACCAAATGAAGATTTTAGAGCGGAAATTAAGTTAGGCGTCTTATCTCCAATTACATAACTCTTCGATTCTTCATCTACTAAAACCACAAGAATTTCTTTATTTTTCGAATCAAATGCAACAAAACTTTTTAAATGCTGTCCAACAAATTTATTTTTATTTTGAAGAAATTCGGCTGTTAGAATTCCATTTATAAGATTATTTTCATTAATACAGCCATCCTTATCAAAATCTGCAGACTTCATTGCTCCAAATTTCATTAATTTTGAATCAAATGCTTCTTTAAAATTCGCATCATAGGCAAGTAAATTAAATCCTCTTAGTTTGCATTTATCATGATAATTAAGTGGTTGTGAAGTATTCGCTAAAGCAAAAACTGGTAAACAAAATAAACTTAATAAAATAATCTTTTTCATGAAATTACCCTCATATTTGAGGGTAATTTAGCAAACTGACCATTAAATGTCACATGAAGAAAAACCGCTATCTCTAGCGGTTCCTCAAATATTACTTACAGTTCCAGCGTTTATAAAGAGCAGTAAGATGTTCATAAATATTTGGGGCTTTTTCTTGCTTGCTTTTGATTATTTCCCCGAAAAATTCATAGTTATTTGTCACAATTGTTTTTAATGTATTCTTCATTAACTGTTCTTCAAGATCTCCATATCGAATACCTACAGCTATAAACTCAAAGTAGTTCAATTGATAGAATATTGCATTACGTTCTTCCTGAGAAAGATCCAAAAATTCAGCCATGGAAATAACTGCTGAATCTCCTCTTTTGCCTTTAATGTCTACATAAACTCCTGTGGCATAGTTTGCATGCCTGGCATAAGCCTCAGAAAGTCTAGACGCCATTAATGTTTGGATTGAGTGACTTCTTTTGGAGGTCAAATCTTGCCCCCTGCTAGTAAATAACCACCCTAATACCGCAGCCAATATGCCCAGAAGTACAATTAAAGAGTCAGCCTTTCCAGCAGTATTGCTAATTTCAAAATTCAAAAAACTAAACTTATTCCATGAGATATGCCAGTAGACAGTTTCTACGAAACATACAATCAAGCAAATCATCATGATATTGAGCTGAATATAAGTTCTTGGCTTCAGAAAAAAAGGATCTCTTACCTTCCAATAAAATAACCATAGTACTATGACATAAGGCAAAAAGAGTAAAATTGTTCTTAGTAATAAGATATTATCAATATTCATCAATAGCTCAAAAAAATAAAGCATCCATAATAGGATGCTTTATTTGTATTCTTTTGTAAACTAGCTGATGCCATAACCATCTGCTAAGCGATAGTTTAATTTTGTAGTTTTCATGGCGTCTCCTCTCAAAGCTTACGCTTGATTAACCCTAGATACGTCTTAATTAAGATATGCATCGCAGTAGATGACCGCTTTGCAATTTGCAATAGTAAACATTTCGTTTAAACGCATAGTACGTTTTATTGACAAAAGTGTCAATAACGAATCGTAGCGCCAATGTCAATCACTTGACCGTATTATGTAACATTAATCGCGCTATATAATGTCGCAAAGTCTAAGTTATGTACCGAACCTCAGCACTTAAGTCTTCGTCGCTCGTTGCGTCGCCTTCTTATGCGCTTCATCCAGAAACAGGTTATCCAAAGCAAAAATACAGTCATTAAAAATATGAGCAGCCACAGGCAAATCATTATGTTCAGCATAGATATTGATTGCATGCTGGTCTAATGATAACGGGATGCTCTGCTCATACCGTCTGGATCGGCATATAGTGCTAAATGCCGAAAGAATGGATTCAGCCGCATAAGAATATTCTGGCGGATCCGGAATGTGTCCACCTAAGAACTTGATTTGTTCGATTTCGTGCGGCGTTTTCGACGCATACGTTTTTTGGTATTTGTAGAGCTCGATGAC
>NZ_JAALLK010000031.1:0-7189 GCF_011075215.1 Acinetobacter sp. EKM10A
AATCTAGAAGGATTAAGCTATTTCGTAATATTTTAACCAATAAGCATTGTCAAAAATATCAATGTAATAGCTTGGCCTCTTACAATGTGAAAAATATTCACAGCATAAATCTCTAATAATTTCAATTTCTTCTAGGCTATCGGCAGCATTGACTAAAAATATAAATTTGTCTAAGTTAACAAGTAATTTAGTACTATTTTTCAAAGGTTTATTATTAGACATTGAACCCTATGTGTTTTCCTGTTGGAAGCTCTACATCAATACGAAGTTTTCCACCCATTGCTTCAACATACTTTTTCATCGTTGAAATTTTAAGATCATGACCACGATTTTCGATTGCTGATAATGACGGCTGTTTAATTCCAAGGGTTGCAGCTAGTTCTTTCTGGGAAATTTCTAACTCTTCTCGGATAAGGTGAAGCTGACTTTCTAAAAGTAATTCATCAGCCATTTTTTGAATACGAGCTTGACTCTCTGGAGAGCGACTAGCCAATAATTCTTGTAAGCTCTTAGCCATTAGATTGATCTCCTAAAGTTGAGAGATGAAGTGCGTATTGCTCATCTGCAATTGCTAGCATCTCTGTATAAAAACGCTTTTTATTACTCTTATCACCAATACACAGCACAATCGCTTGTCTTAGGGGATCGAATGCAAAAAATGCCCTTAACGGTTTACCACGATGCTGAACACGTAGTTCCTTCATATTGGTAAATTTAGAATCGTAGACGGTATCTACTAAAGGACGACCTAAACTAGGCCCTTGCTGTTGTAGAACAACCAATGCAGCTAAGACTTTCTCTTGTGTTGCTTCATCTTGCTGTTCAAGCCATTCATTAAACAGATCCGTTGTAATGACTGTCCACATATTACAATCACAATATAGATTACAGTCTATATATTAAATCTGATTGAATGACTTTGCAAATGGCAATAAAAAATCCCGACGTCATGTCGGGATTTTTCGGTATGGAGCGCATAGGTAGGGCTGACTACCTGATGGTCATGGTGTCTGACTGATTATTATTGTTGTTTTAAGTCATTGAACATCCTGTCCATATAGATCGATCATAAGAGCTTCATCGGGGGATAGATACAGACAATTTCGTGAAACGCTGTAAGCCAAAACGTACAAAAAATAATCAAAATTTATCCCAATGGTTATCCGCAGAAATTGTGGATTCTTTTGGGTAAAAAAGGCTTACAAACTCTATGGTATTGCTATTTTTGATTATTTTTTAAACAATTTTATTGGCTAAAAGTGACAAAAATGCTTAAAAAGCAGTCGACTTGTTTCTAAGTTGGCTTTTGAGTGTTTTTTAGGGTTATGTAAAATATGTAAACATTTGATTTAATTAAAGTAATTCAGATTGATTTCGCATAAGCACCATTATGTTAAATGGATTAAAATGGAGTCATTTATCTGAAAGGATTTTTAAGATATTCCTTCACCATAGAAATAATTAATAGTATACCAATCAAAACTAGAACTGCTATAAGAATCCAGAACATACAAACCACAAATATTAAACATTAATAATACAATAATAATAATATTTTTCTGATCATTAAGTAACTGATATTTAGATTATTTTGCAAGTTTAGGATTTTGTTAAGTTTTAATTAACAGTGAATTTTTTCTAATTGGTATAAAATTTAGAAGTAGTAAGCTATTTAATTGTTTCTTATAGAAAAAAAGTAAAGAATCTTTATCTGAGAAAAGGTGAGCACAAATTTATTTTGCAATTAATATTCATTGTTCGATGGACGAACAAAAGAGACTAAAAAAGCATTTATTAAGACTCTATTCGAAAATATAAACAATCTATGCGGTATTGATTCAAATGATGTTGAGATAACTATATTTGAAACCCCTAAAGAAAACTGGGGCATTAGAGGGGAAAATGCGGATGAACTACAGTTAAATTATAAGGTAAATGTTTAAATTTCCTAAAATTAACATAATACACCTTATACGAAGCCCAGGTTAATCCTGGGCTTTTTGTTGAATCTGATCATTGGTAGCAAACAGATCAGGATTGGTAATTTTGATGTTTTCCTGACAACTCCTGCAAAGCATCAGCCCAGCAAAAAGTTGTACATGTTCCGTTGATTCACAGAAGGCACATGGCTTAGGAAAAGAGATGATATTGGCTGAATTGACTAATTCTGTTGACATAAGAAGTAACCTTGGATTGTACATATTTATTTTTAATAAATTTCAATACTTTATACCTAATTTAGCCGCTAAAATTTGTACATTATTGTATAATCCATGTGTACATATTATTTTTTATAATTTTCATTCACTTAGACCCAAAATAGTATTTATTTTTGTACAACACCATGTACAGAACAATAATCATATAAATCAAATTTTTAGCATAAAAAAGTCCATTAATTTTGTACACAATTCTGAAACTTAAAAATCTAAACTTTCATCAATTTTTTTCATAATTTCAATAAATTAACCTTAATTTTAAGATATATTCTGAAAGTTGGTTTGAAAGTTGTTTTTACATTATATTTCAATACTTTAAATCAAAAAATTGGATATTTTTTGAAAAACTCAATAAAAGTTTATTTTTTATTTAAAAACAACTAGTTATATTAGTTTTTATCCATTTTTTTGAAACAGTTTCTATATGATAAAAAAACCTATAAAAACCATATCTAGCAAAGGTTTGAGGGTTATCATCTTTAGATGCGTGGTGTGTGACAAAAAAATCCCGGCATGTGCCGGATCCTTGATTAGAAAATTGGCTAAAGTGACGTAGGACTGGTGCTTGGTTTTATATAGAAAAAAGTATTTATTTCTTGGTTTAGAAAAACGTAAAAAAATCATTTTTTGTCCGTTCATCCAAATTAAAAATTTCAAACTAAAATTTTAATTATGGAAATTTTCACAGAAAGCATTCAAATGCGATTTAAGAGCCTTTAAGTAAAAAACATAGGTCTTATAGTGAAAAACAGAAAACAGCTCAAAAAACGCAAATGAGCGCGAAATAAAGAGGGATTTTGATTCTAGATAGATTCATAGAGCGAGTGTCTACGAGCGAACTTATAAAATTTGCCTCTCAGCCTTCCTGAAAAACAGTTTTTGGGGCTTTTTAGCCTAAGAAAGCGTAAGTTTTATGCAGAAATTTGTTCCTAGACCGAGCGTAGCGAGTAAAAAAGTTTTATGAGCGAAGCGAATTCCGAGTTGTTTTTGCTTTTTCTTAAAATCACGTAAGTATTAACCAAAAAATTGCCCCGACGAACTGAGCGAAAGCGAAGTTCAATAGAGTTTGAGCGAAGCGAAAACCAAGGGCAATTTTTCTTTACCTAGGCTTTTAATTATTTTTAATCTTTTAAATGCTTTTAAGTAAGCTGTAACCCTTTATTCATAATAGTTTTAGAGTTAATAAACCTAGGTTTATCGACCCATAAAACTAGGTTTATCGACCCATAAAACTAGGTTTATCGACCCATAAAACTAGGTTTATCGACCTTAAAACTAGGTTTATCGACCCCAAATTAAGTCGATTTACAATTCAATTAAAATAGTCTATTGTACAACCTAGTTTAATTATAAATTTATTATTAGAAATGAGTGAATTAATCGTAAAGGATAATGCTTTAATTCAAGCTAGCTATACCCTAGATACAGTTGAACAAAGGCTGATCCTATTAGCCATTGCTGAAGCTCGGGAAACAGGGCACGGGATAACTGAAAATAGCCTTTTAGAAGTACATGCAAGTAGTTATATCAATACCTTTAATGTCGAGAAACACACTGCTTATACCGTGCTTAGGGATGCATCTAAAAGCTTGTTTGATCGCTATGTCACGTATCATGACATTAATCCTAAGACTGGTAAGGATCGTAGCTTTCACTGTCGTTGGGTCGATAAAATTGGATATGAACCTCAATCCGGGATCGTTTTCCTACGTTTCACGCAAGACATTGTTCCACTCATAACTCGACTGGAAGAAAACTTTACTAAATATGAATTGGAGCAGGTTTCGAGATTAACTAGCTCTTATGCTATTCGGTTATACGAGTTATTAATTCAATGGAGATCTGCTGGTAAAACGCCAATTTTTGATCTATCGATCTTTAGACAACAACTTGGTGTCGAAGCTCATCAATACAAAACAATGAGTAATTTTAAAACGTATGTTTTAGATTTTGCCCTCAAGCAAGTAAATGAGTTAACCGATGTAAAGGCTAAATATGAACAACATAAAAAAGGACGTTCAATTTCCGGTTTTTCTTTCAGTTTTAAGCAGAAAAAAACCAACTCTGACAAAGTAATTAAGGGAACGGATACATTAGCCCTTTTCACCAAAATGAGTGATAAACAACGTCATCTCTTTGCCAACAAACTTTCTGAATTACCTGAGATGGGGCAATATTCAGAAGGCACCGAAAGTTTCCAACAATTTGCTATACGCATTGCAGAAATGCTCCAAGATTATCAAAAATTCCAAGAATTATTTCCTTATCTTCAAAAAGTTGGCTATCAAGCTGCCTAAAATTTATGCTTGATCATTTGTCTATTAGGCAGTCTAATAGACAACAACTTTTGACAGGTTTAGACATAGATTTACAACATGAAAAGCCTTACAGTTCTTGAGCTTTCTAAGCTTTACAATATCAATAGACAAACGATTTACAACAACATAAAGAAAGGAATTTTAAGTAAAAATTCTGATAATAAAATTGATCTAGCCGAGGCTATCCGTGTTTTTGGTGAACCTTCAAAAAAACAGGATGTAAAAGAATCTGTAAAAATAGACAGTCCAATATCGACAGAAGTTTTACTACTTAGACAACAGATAAACATGCTGCAAAATCAGCTTGATGATGCAAAAGAGCGTGAATCCTTTTATCAAAATCAAATTGAGACAATGCAACGTCTACTGGAAGCACCTAAACCTGAGATCCAAGAGCCTAGTGAACCCGAACTCCCTCAATCAGCTCCCATTGTAGAAATGAAGGAGCAGGTGATAGTTGTTCCACCTAAAGATGACGGATTGACTACTCCAGAGAATAAGCGCATTCCTGTTCCAGAGCATGTTGAACCAGAGCCTAAAAAGCGTGGCTTCTGGAGTCGTTTTTTTCTTCCATATGGTTAACTTAGGCTAAATAAAACCGTGGAACATTGCTCAATAAATAAGCGTGGAACGTGTAAAATCATAAAAAAAACCCACCTTGGGGAAGATGGGCTATAAACTAGAAACTACAGCATTGATTTCTATAGATAATTATAACGCATTTCGTATAAGGTGTATTATGTTAATAATATAAATTTTTAAAAGCATATTGATTTAATAATAGAAAAATTATCAGAGTAGGGCATGTGTAAAGTAAACGTTCGATTATTAACCAATAATGATTAAAGATTTATATCTTGTATGTGTTAATTTTATTAACATATATATACGAAATTAATAATGCCTTAAGTGAAATAGTATGCTAGGTAAAAATCATCATTTTTTAAAAAAATTTTCGATCAGTGATGCTGCTATAGCGTATAAAAAACCTCGCTCGACTATACTTAAATATATAAAAAGCGGAGATTTCGAACTTGACTACAATAAATTGATTGAATACAGTCAGTTAGTTAGAAAATTTGGTGAACTTACTTACCCTATACAGGACGAAAGAGAGCAACAAATCAAAAAACTAAAAGATGAAGTTATGCATTTAAAAAAACAACTTAACTTTTTTAAATATACTTCAATCTCAAACAAAAATAGACTATTAATTTCTCATAAACATTCCATTTAACATAATGTGCGTTATATGAAATTCAAAAAATGATACTATTTTTGTGATAATTAAATAAATTTTAGGTGAACATAAGTTAAATAGAGCTTATATCGGCCATATAATTTTAAGGTTCCCAGAATTTATCACCCTGAGTTTCATAAAATTTACTAATGAATTCTTGAAAAGTATTAGCAACAATGTACCAATCTTGTCTTTGATCTATAGGTAAGACAACAAAAATAGAGCCGTAATCATCACTATTAGGATCACATCGAACTAACAATAAGTCTGAATCTCCATAGAATTCTCCAATAATTAAGTCACTTTGAAGAGCGTCATTATTACGATTACTTTTATAAATTTTTGAAGCAAAAATTACTTCCTCAATAGAATATAATTTTAAGCCCCATTGTCCGTATTCTTGATCTTTAAATAGATCTGCACCATTAGATACTGTATAAAAATCCTCTAATACTTTTGGTAAAAGTACTTGGGGTATTTGTGGGTAAATTTTGCTTTTTAGGTTTAATGAACACTGCAAAGGAAAGGGACATTCCCTACCTCTCTGAATAGCTTTCTTAGGTTCAATCTCCCATTCATTATGTATTTTTTCTATAATTTCATGAACACTATTCATTTATTAGACTCTTAAAAAATCCTTAACTTTTACTAAAATTAATTTTCAGACTTATCCCACCAACTTTGAGCTAAATCAGTATTTTTAGGAATGCCTATACCATCACGATACATAGCGGAAAGACTTCGCATTGCTTTCTTATTACCTAACTTTGCAGCCTTTTCACGAAGTTCTAAAGCTTTCTTAATATTAACTTCTATTCCGCTATCTGCGCGAGTATATAGGTCAGCTAACTCAACCATTGATTCAGAATGACCATTTTCTGAAGCTTTCTGAAACCACTTAAAAGCTTTTTGGAAATGTTCTAAAGAATCGTTTTTGTCATCATCCTCTATTAATCTAGCATAGGTAACATATCCATCAGCTAACCAAAACATTGCTGCTACATTTCCATTTTCAGCTGATTTAATAGCCCAAATTTCAGCTTGATTTTCATCTGAATCAACACCATGACCATATAGATAAATCTCAGCTAATTCTAACTGGGCAGAAGTATCTCCACTTTCTGCTTTCGCTAATAAATCATTAGAAAAAACAGGTTCTGCAAATGTTTCCATTGAAAGGCAAACTCCTAAAGCCATAAAAATATTTACTAATTTATTCAATTCTTAACCTTTAAATTAAACTCTTAGGCTTGTATGTTTTTACATCATACCTAAAAGAAAACTCTAAAATTAGAGTATATTTTTAGTCCTATTTAACATAGAAACTCTTATGCGAATCTAGAAGGATTAAGCTATTTCGTAATATTTTAACCAATAAGCATTGTCAAAAATATCAATGTAATAGCTTGGCC
>NZ_JAALLK010000032.1:0-6199 GCF_011075215.1 Acinetobacter sp. EKM10A
TATATTGATGTTTATAACATCATTTGGGGAGCAAAATATCACTTATAAGTGTTGTTCAAATTTCCTGATCCACCTCTTATCTCCCCTCCTTCGAAATCTTTTACGTAGGCAATATAACCAGAAAGGTTGTGTTCCTGATCATCAATTCTTACTCTAAAGCGGTCATGCCGTACATAAAAAGCATGCAATATTTTATCTGGTCGAGCCATATACATGGCTATTTCCGGATAGAAAAAACCTGTGGTTTGAAATTCGGCTCGAAACGTAATGAGTTTTTTTAACTCAGACATATATGCTTGTTCAAAAAGTGCATTATGGCCTTGCTCTTTTAAACGATTTACCATTTTATAGGCTGCCATTAGCATTTCTAATAAAGTGGCATATGTTGTTTTTCTATTGCGAATAAAAATAAAATGTTTTAAATAATTATTTAAACCAAAAATAAAATATTTTTCTTCAGGACATATTTTTGTAAGCTCATTGGTACAATAACTTAACCAGTGATCATGATATTTTTCATATCTTTTATGAATAAAATTTTCAAACATTAACTTAACTGTGTCTAATAATCTTTTATCCTGATTAATTTGATATAACCTTAATAAAGCTAATGCTGCTTCTCCATCATAATAAATGATTCTGAACTTTTCTTTTAAATCATAATTTGGATAATTTAATACATGAGTAGTTAATCCATCCGGATCTACTAATTCTAAAATACCATAAGCAAGTTTCTCTGCATATTTTAAATAATCATCTTTTCCTGTGATTTCTTGATATTTCGTTAACATTAAAATAGCTGCGGCATTTGCACCTAATTTAATTTCTAGCTCCCCTTCTTTACCATCAATCATAAAAGCAGTTATTGGGTCTTTTTCTTTATAGAAAGTAGTAAGTGCGTATTGAATTGCTGCAACAATTTTAGGCCAATATTCAGGTTTATCTTGTACTTCAAAAGTCTCTAAAAGCGCGTAAAGCGAAGTACAGTGACGTACCGTATTATAGTTCCGTATATCACGATCATAAGCAGGAAAATATCCATAAATGAATTTGCCATTTTCTTGAATCTGGCTATGTAAAAACGCTGCATTTTTTTCAATGAGGTCTCTAAAGTGCTGTTTTTTATTGCTAGCAATGGCTCTAATACCATTTGCATCGTAGCGACTCGCTAAATTAATAAATTGTCCATTTTCATAAAAAGTTGCATAGGTATCGAAAGTCCACACTTCTTGTAGTGACTGAAGTTTAATTTCCGGCTTTGTTGCACGATATTTTTGTTTAATTGCATAGTTCAGATTTGTTTCATCAAAAAAGTTCGGCTTGTCATAACTTAAGCCCCGAATAATGGCTTTTCCATATATTTCTTGCTCCAGAAAAGCTACCGAACAGGAATCATCAAATCCAATACCTCTGCGGTAATGATTATTGTGAAATTGGTGATGAACCTGCTGCTCTATTTGGTTCCAACTTTGCTTTTCTAAATTATACGCAACATCAATTTTTATGTAGTCTGGAAGTTGATCTGGCGAAAACTGATCATCAATAAAATCAAATAATTGTAGAGTTGCTTGTATAAGCACTGTTTTTTCACTATGCCATACGCTACATCTGTGATCTTTAGGGCCAAATGATATAAATAAAATAGTTTCTTCTTGAAGGTCTGAAACATGGTGAACAATATGTTCTAACCAAAGCTTGAGCTGTCTTTTGAAGTCTAAAAATACCGCCACTCGAATTAAGTCCCTATCCGTTATTTGTTGTTCTATAAAATTCTCAATGCATCATAGCATGAACTCTTTCAAAGCTAGGTTAACGTATTGTTTAAAAATAAAAAAAGAGAACCCTAGGGTTCTCTTTTTATAAATCGATTGTCAGATTAGAAAATGATTTGACCATTGTTGATCAAGTCATTCAATGTGACTGGACCAGTGAGGTTAGTCAATTGAAGCAATGGTGTTTCAGTGTAAGTACCTTCTACGAGTAATCCACCATCACGGTCTACGCTGATTGTCGCAGTTTGAGACGCAGCATCGTAACTTACAGATACATATTGACCGATTGTTAAGTTAGTTTGTGAACCAATCAACAAGTTGCTTAGGTCAATCTTATCAGCCTGATCATCCGTTGCAGTATTACCTACATGGAAGTCAGTCCATACATCTACACCACCAGCCGTTGTATTGCCACCAGTTGCATTAGTTACGCTTGCAGCTGTTAATGTGTTGTAGATCAAGGTATCAGAGCCGTTACCAAGAGCAAATGTATCATTTGCCGCAGTACTCACTGCAAGGCTATTCAACTCTTGACTCAAGTTAATCGTCAATGAAGAAGTGTATTCACTACCATCAATCACCGAAACTAACTTGTAATCAATCACATCAACTGTCGCATTTGCAGCGCTGTCTAATGGTTTGTAGAAGTAAGAACCATCATTGTATAGATACAACGTACCTTCACCTGTATTGACTCCTTGACCAGCAGCTAGTTCATAAGTACCAGTTGTTGAGTTCATTACGTAGAGCTGAGTACCTTCTACGACATCATTAGTAAGGACATTTCCAGTAATCCAGTCTGTTTGACCATCTGGTGTGTATTGGTCTAGATGAGTCGCTGTAGTTGTCACTACAGAGTCTAGAGTTACAGTACCTAGAGAAATCAGACTTGATAAGCTGAATACTACACGGTAAGTCCCTTCTGACAAATGAGGTACATCTGCTGAATATGCTGGGGCACCCAACACACCTGCCAATGCTGTCGCAGAACCAGAGTACGCTGTATTTACCCATGTTCCACCAACCAATTGCTGAATTGTATATCCAGTCGTTGGAAGAGCCGACAAGCTTAACGATGCTGTATAATTCAACTGTACATGTACATCACTTACTGTATTTGCAGCTATTGTAAACTGACTAGAGGTTACTGTACTGCTTAATACAGGTAGTGGTGGGAAGCCAGCCAAGTTACCAATGGTCACGTTACCACTCGCAACATCTACAACTGGATCTACAACTGGTGCCATGCTGATTGTTGCATCATCTGTATCAGCTGTTACTGATGGTGTTGGAAGTGTAGCATCTGCCGAAGGATCTGCTGTATTCCAAGTTACATCAACATCTGGCGAACCGACTTGAACATGTAATGTAGCAGTATCAGTTCTACCTGTTACAGGATCTGTCACTGTGTAAGTGAAGCTATCAACTTTACCTACATTCGCCATATCCGCAGTTGCCTGATAGCTATAAGTACCATCTGCATTAATAGTCAGAGTTCCATATACCCCTACAACCGTTGCTGGAGTACCCACTACAACTGTAGTTGTATTACCATTTTCAGCTGTAACAGCAGTTACTACTGAAGTTGTTGTAATGTAATCCGGCACATAGTTTGTACCGTAAACAGCCGAGTTATCATCAGCGAGTACATTACCAGTTACTGGGTCAACAACCAGTACAGGCGGTTGAGTGATATCACCATGATTCAGCGTGATATCCGCAGTAACACTACCTAGAGCTGTAAGAAGTGTATTGCTTTCCATGAACAACTCGTAAGTACCAGCACTTAAGTTATCAATCTTGAATTGAACTTCAGAACCAAAGATACCTAACAAGTCAATCACACCAGTATCAGAACTATCTGCAACTACAGTACGAGTGCCATCTGGATTTACTCGTGTTAATACCACATGTAAACCGTCGACAACCGTAGCAACCGAACCAAAGTTCACTGCAATAATCGCGTCAGTCAGATTACCTGGGTCAACTGTAAATGTCGCTGTACCTTCTTTAGCTCCGATAACGATACCACCTACACCAAGTAACCAATTATAGCTAATCGCATTATCAAGTACCTCAGTTGTTACAGGGTAAACCATATCTATTTCAGCTGAAGCAACGTTATCCATTGCGTCTACTGGAAGCGGACTAGTAATTACAGCTGGTTGAGATGGATCAGCATCGTTCCAAGTCATATCTACACTGTCACTATCGAGACGAACATAAAGTGTTGCCTCAGAAGTGTTACCTGTTACAGGATCAAGCAAGGTATAGGTAAATTGATCTACCTGACCTAGATTTGCTCCGTCTACAGTTGGGGTATAAGTGTAGTTACCATCTTGGTCAATCACCAATGTACCGTATGTACCAGTAATTGTTGCACCAGCAACTGGGTCAACCGCAACACCATTCACTTGAGAGATCACAGCACTGCTGCTTGCTGCATCAACTTCACCAGTGAGGCTCGCATCTTTGATGACATTACCAGAGATCGGTTCAACAGAGTAACCAGCCACGATGTATGGATTGTAGACATCCATTGTACCAGTTAATGTTCCGCCCAAACCTACACCTAGCAAGCCTTCATATCCAATGAATGCACGGTACTGACCAGCATCCAATCCTTCAAGAACTGCTGTTGGTGTTCCACCGATAAGCGTTAGATCGATGAGTGAAGCTTCTGGGTTAGTACCACCAATCGATACCCATTGACCTGTTGCTTCATCAAACTTCTGAACAACAATCGCATAATCACTGAGTAAATCTGCTGTGATTATCGCATCGAATGTGAACGTTGCTGTACCTTCGCGATTTGGATCAACAGTAAACTCTATTGCATCGTTACCAAGCAATTGTAAGTCGATACCTGCTAACGATACTGCTGCAAGGTAAGTTGAACTACCTAGAGCAACATCGTCTGCCACAAGCAATGGTTCAGGATTAATTTCTGCCATCACTACATTGTCTACTGCTTTCACAGAGCTCAATTGAATATTGAGATTTGCTTGAGCCGTATCACCAGTTACAGGATCAATTAAGGTATATGTAAACTGATCAGTTTGTCCTACACCTGCCGCACTAGCAGTAGGCGTATATGTGTATGAACCATCTAGGTTGATCACTAATGTACCGTAAGTACCAGTGATACTCGTGCCATCTGCTACAACAGGCTGACCATTAACCTCACTTATAACTGTTGTTGGAGTTACAACATCTACCTCACCTGCATCATTTATTTCTGTAATGACGTTACCTTCAGCAACTTCAGTGTAGTAGCCACCTACTTGTGTTGTGTCATAAACATCCATTGTGCCAGTTAAGGTACCCAGTAAACCGATACCTAGAAGACCGTTGTAAGTCATGAATGCACGGTATTGTCCTTCTTCTAACCCATCAATCACTACACCAGGTGTTGAACCTAGTAAAGTAAGATCAAGAATATCAGCCTGGCCACCACCATAAATTGCAGTCCATTGACCTGTTGCTGTATCAAATTTCTGAACAACTAATGAGTAGTCAGATAATGCATCCACTCCAATTAAAGCACTATAAGTAAAGGTCGCATTGCCTTCTTGACCAGCACCCACTGTAAAGCCAATTGACTCTGATCCTAACTGCAAATCAAGTCCAGCAAGCGATACAAGTGCTAGATAAGTATTACTACCTAGTGCTGCATCATCTTGTACAAGCAATGGTTGAGGAGCAAGTACAGCTGTATCAGTGTTATCGAAAGCAATGATAGAGCTTGCAAGAGTATAAGTTTGTGTATCTTGAAGTGTACTAGCGTTTCCTGCGAGGTCTGTGAATGTCGCAGTAGCATCAACAGTTAAGTCTGAATCTGCTGCAAGACCACTACCAGCTACATCAACTGTCCAAGTACCTGCTACGGCATCAACTGTGGCTGTATAGTCAATACCATTTACAGTAACCACAACACCTGTTGTTACTGCATCTGTAGGGATGTTGGTCAATGTACCTGTTAAGGTCACTGATCCACCCGCTTCTGTCGCATCTAGAATGTTATCAGCAGTAACTGGGTCAATTGCTAACACAGTTGTAGTGATATCAGGTGGAGTAACATCTAGAGTTACCGTTACATCTGCATCAGCAACATCTACGTTACCTTGCGCATCTACAGCCTCAGCATGAATCACAATCTGACCAGTCACAGGATCGGCTGCTGTTGCATCCAGAGTTGCTGTGATATAGCCATTCGCAAGGTCAGCTGCAGTCACGGTGTAGTTAGTACCGTTAACATTCACCACTGTGCCATCAACTGCATCCGGTCCTAATGCCACTTGTGCATTGAATGTACCGTCTGTACCAAGTTCTGCAGCATTCAAGATACCGTCGCCATTTAAGTCTTCAGGAACCGTAATTGCTGTAATCAGGTCTTGTGGAGTTGTATCAATGGTTAAGGTTACATC
>NZ_JAALLK010000033.1:0-5982 GCF_011075215.1 Acinetobacter sp. EKM10A
TGTCATCATATTCGTCGTCAGAAAACAAGTATTATGCCATTATTTCAATGAGTTATCTTTTTTTGTCGTGTACAAAGTAAAACAACAAAACATCGTCAATCAATTGATTTCTAGTCGGTGAAAGACTGTTAAATTACGCTATGATGGATAGTGCAACTAAAAATCCAAAGGCGGTTTTTGGAATCCATCCGTAATTTGTGCAAGCAGTTCAGCAAATTTAATGGTGACTTTGTCTGCATACGGTTGTCCCAATATTTGAATATTGACTGGTAGATTGTCCTCAGATAAGCCTATCGGTGCAGAGGTTGATGGCAACCCAAATACAGTTGCTGGCGAAATCCATTTGAATAACTCAAGATAGAAACGTTTTCTTCCATCGACTTGTAGCGTGCGAAACATCAAAGGTTCTTTATGATTGTGTTCAAACGCTAGAGTCAAAATAGGTGGGCAAATAATGACGTCGTATTCTGCAAAAATTTCAAGACATTTTTGCTTGATATGCAATGACTCTTCATATTTGGCAAGCCATTCTGCATGACTCAGGTTAGCACCTTGTGTAAATCCATAGGCCAAAGGCGGAATGCCTGCTTTACCATTAAGTAATTTGATTAATGGCGTAGATGCCGACATGGACAATCGACTTAGTTTAGGATCTGCAAAAGTCATTTGGCTGATCAATCGAGTGGCGTAGGATTTAAATATTTCATCAAAATCCCAATTTTTTGGACGACCTACATCCACGTTAACCTTGGCAGTTTGCAGGGTTTGCAAAAGTTGATCGTATTTTTTCTTTAGCCGTGAATCGATTGGACACGATTCATCATCCATCCAGAATAATACTTTAAACTCTTGAATGGTTTGTTTTTCAGATTCCTTGAGTTTAAAAGCTCTAAAGTCATCCGCATTTGGCTCGACTAAAACATCTAATAATAAACTTAAGTCCCGTGCTGAACGAGCCATTGGACCAATGACGGCAAGGTCAGGTTGGGATAACTCGTCCTCGTAATTCATGATGTGTCCTCTGAAATCAATCAATCCATAGGTGGATTTATGACCATAGACACCACAAAAATGTGCTGGTGTTCGAATAGAACCACCAATATCACTACCAAGCTCAATCGGTGTAAATCCCGATGCTAGTGCCGCAGCAGAACCACCTGATGAGCCGCCTGTTGTGAGATTTAAATTCCATGGATTATTGGCAGTACCATAAAATTTGTTGTAGGTTTGAATATCTGCACATTTAAAGGGTACATTGGTTTTTGCAAAAGGAATGGCTCCAGCACCGACCAATTTATTGACCGAAACAGCATTTTCGGTGGGGACATAGTGTTGGAATTCTGGATTGCCATCGGTACACGGCATGCCTTTCACTTTAAAGGCATCTTTGATGGTCATCGGAATGCCATGTAATTTACCAAGTGGGGCTTGTCGCTTGATGGCGAGGTCAGCCTGATCTGCTAAAATCCTTGCATTGTCATAATCAAATGCAACACAACTATTGATGTGTTTGTTGTATTTATTAATCCGTTCAATCTGTGATTCCAGCAATTCACGGCTACTGATTTGTCCATTTTGGATGGATTGTACTAACGCAGTTGCATCATCATAAACAAAATCTTTTGGCATTTTCTTTGCTTCCTATCAAACAATTCAAGTAGATTTTGTAAGCATAAGGTGCAATATTGAAGCTCATGATCGGACATAAAATCTGTCATTTTCGGACAAAACAACAAAAAGGGATGAAATAATGTTGATACCATCGATATTGGTAGACACGTATATGGACTATGCTGAAGAACAAGGTGTTGATTTGGCAAAATTTTGTAGTGAACAAAATATTGTTAAGGATCATGTTGAACTAACACAATATTTCTTGTTATTAGACTGGATTGGGCGACAACTTCCTGATCATGATCTTGGTGAGGAAATTGGTTGGCGATTTACGTCACAACTATTTGACCCCATTGGCACTGCAATCATATCCTCAGAAACGTTGTCATCCGGATTAGACGTTGCCTTAAAATATTGGGATGTCTTTGGTATTGGATTGGCGTTACTCTCTCGAAAACACGGCAATAATGTTGAATTAGAGATTCAACCAACTTTACCTATCAATGAAAAATACCAAAAGATTATTTTAAAATCTGCAATCATTTGCCTTTATAAAATTATATTGCAAATATTACCATTTAAGGCATCTGATATTCATATATTTTTCAAAGGCGAAAAAAATACCCAAGATTTTCCTTCTGGAATATACATTGGGTATCATGCGACGGAATGGAAAATTCGTTTTCCTGAGCATTTTCTAGCTGAAAAAAGTTTTTGTGCGAATAAGTTAAGCTTTGAGCGTGCCATCACACATTGCGAACAAGTATTGGCAGTGTATCATCAAAATCAAGCCTTTGATCATGTGACGATGCACACATTGAATGACATCGCACAAATAAAATCCGTATCCACCAAAACCGTTTATAGGCAACTAAAACAACAAGGACAGAATTTTCAAAAATTACAACAAAGCAAAAAATATACGCAAGCCATGATGTTATTAAATCAAAAAGAACTTTCTATAGAGAAAATCGCAGAAACATTAGGTTATCAAGATCCATCGAATTTTACCCGTGCGTTTAAGCGCTGGGCACATGTTTCACCAAGCTTGTATCGCAAGCAAAATGCTTGAGTACTCACTGTGATTTAATCATAGGGCACAGCCCAGTTGTGACGATATTTCACATAGTTGCTCACTGGTATACTACTGAGGTGAAAGTATAGTAATACATTGGGGGCTTAGGAAGTTAATCATATTAAAAAGTATGGTAACTTCCTTAAGTACCATTTATACAATTACGTAAAAAAGATTGCGAGTCAATGCGAAGAAGTATCTCCTTTCAATGGAACTGTCGATGATAAATCCTACTTTTGTGCTCATCGTGTAAAAGGTAAAAGAGGTCCTGGAGTGAGCAGCACTGCTGCGTAAGGTAAAAATCGTATTTGAAATACTTATACGTGGTGGGGATGTCTACACAGAAATTGTTACTGATTGCTCCAAAGCCACGCTTCAAGGGATTATCCGTAGACATATCGACCTAGATTCAGTAATCAATACGGATGGCTGAAGAGGTTTTGATCGTTTAGTTGATATTGTTTTTGACAAGCATTTGAGAGTGGATCATGGTAACAATGAATTTGCTTGTGGGGAACGTCATATTAATGACATAAAATCATTCTGGGGCTATGCGAAAAGCGGCTTAGTAAGTTTAATGGTATTGACAAAAATTTGTTGTATTTGCATCTTAAAGTGAGTAGCACCACTTCGCAAGATATACATTCAATCATCGGCATGGTAATTTATACCTCAATTTTCACACTTAAACTACTCTGTAATAAATCTCTTAAGTCCCTAAATTAATATAAGAATCTGTGCAATCGGTCTAGTTTTTCATAAAATGTCTTAATTTTATGGCTCGTAAAATAGGTAAGGCACGTTGGATTGTCAAGCTAATACGCTCTAACAATTCATGATTAATAATCCTATAATCACTGGAAAAATCCTTGTCTGTCGCATACACACCCAATGACATTGTTTGAGTTTGAAAAAAACTAAACAAAGGTCTTAATTGATGTTCAATCACCAGTGAATGTCTTTCACTGCCACCAGATGCAGCAAGGATGACAGGAACATTCACCAAAGCAAATTGCTCTATCAGATCAAAAAAGTGCTTGAATAATCCAGGGTAAGACGCACGGTAAACAGGTGTTCCCACAATTAAGGCATCAGCCGTTTCTACTGTATGCAACGCTATTTGCACATGTTCAGGTAATTGCTTACGATCAAATGTTTGACCAATAAAGCCACCAATTTCACTAAATTTAACAAATTCCAATTCAACTGAAAGTCGTTTGGCAATTTCATCGGCAATCGTTTGCACCAATGTTTCGGTTTTGGATTGCATGCCAAATCCGCCAGAAACCACAACCAGTCGCAATGTCGGTGGATGCTCAAACATGAAGTATTCTCCCAAAAGGAGGCTGCTTGATTGGGTCCAAATCAAGCAACCATCATATGATTTATGATGCTTTAACAGCTGTAATCGTAATTTCAAGCAATTGCTCTGGATGAATCAATTTACTGATTTCAACCAAAGTACATGCAGGTTGATGTGAGCCAAGATATTTTTTCAGAATATCACTGGATTGGCTTGTAAATTCAGCGATATCAGTCGTATAAATCGTCCACGTTGCAATATTGCCAAAATCTAATCCAATACTGTTTAGACTTTTACTAGCAATACTTAGAACAAAATCTAATTGATCCGCAACAGTACTTCCGACCAGCGATAAATCCGCCAAGCCACCTTTAAGTGGTGCAATGCCCGAAAGATATACCGTATTACCGACCTCTATTATTTGACTGAACGCAAACAGATCAAAAACATCTTGCTTGAAGTAATCCAAATCTGGTGTACTTAATTTCATGTGCGATCCCCTACTTCCACAGCATATTCCTTGATGATGTCATTACCTGTATCAACCACAAGGTTTAACCCCGCAGAACGACGCTCAGCTTTACCCCTGAATACATCCAAAGGATCTTCAAAATCACGTACATAACCCAATGCAAAGCAAGCACATTGATAACCCATCAATTTAAGCAATTCATCATCAAGTGTTTGTGCTATTTCTGGTGGCGTTGCCAAATATTGGTTTTCTTCCTGTCTTAACCAACCTGCACAATAGTTCACATTAATTGCTTGACGAATTTTATCGGTATTATTCACACCAGCACCATGGTAAATTTTACCTGTATACACTAGAACAGAACCTTTGCTCATTTCCGCAGCAATCGTTTGATCTTGCGTAAATTTTTGACGTGCACCAATATACATACTGTTTGGTACGACACGAGTTGCACCGTTTTCTTCTGTATATTCAGTCATTGCCCAAAGTGTATTGAACTGTGGTTCATAATCATCTGGAAAATCAAAAAAGTCCCAAGTCAATTGATCTTGATGCAATACTTGTGCTGGAGCACCTGGATTAACTGTAATGATTTGGGTTAATTGCAATTGAATCGTAGACGCTTTATGCAAATGTTTTTTTGCCGCATCCAGCATTAATGGATGAGTAATGATTTCTTCACGTGCAGTTTTTGAACGAGCCACCAAAGAACCAGTACGTTGGGTCTTTTTACCCAAAAATACATCTTCGCCATATGGACTTGAATAAACATATTCATGCGTTTCTTCGGCAATACGATCCATAATCTCAGGAGAAACTAGGTTTTCAATGATACAATGACCATGCTCTCTCAATGCTTTTGCAATGTCATCACCAGTTGCGGTATTTGGTAAACGAATCAGTTCCATAGTCTTCTCCAATATAAACTCAATCACATAAGATAAATGTAATTTAAATAGTCTGGAGAATGGCGACATCTAACTTAAGTTATATAAATTAAGCTCTGATTCAAAAAAGTCGGTTTAATTGCTTATGATAACCAATTATTGAGAATTATTATTAATTGAGTGCTTGCCATCAAGATTCTAGGCAAAAATGCATAATTATAGTGACTAATGCACCAAATAATAACACATTTTTTTATAATCATTACGTCCTTAAATTCACAATATAATGATTTTTATCATTTAAATAGAAATAATACGTTTTTTCGTAAAAATATGCTTTATTCTCTCAAAATTGACCTTGAACAATGAATGCGCCCGTTTATGCCATGAATTGAGGCATTCAAGTCAATAAAAATCATGGGCTAATTACTTACAATATATTGATACTAAATAAAAAATATCTTTGTACACGACAAAAAAATATAACTCATTGAAATAATGGCATAATACTTGTTTTCTGACGACGAATATGATGGCACATTTCAATGAGCTATATCTCATCTTAAACAAATATCTAAAGTGGAACAAGTCACATGCAAAATGTTTTACACTGATTATGCTTGCATTAATT
>NZ_JAALLK010000034.1:0-5270 GCF_011075215.1 Acinetobacter sp. EKM10A
GTAGCTTGCTACCGGACCTAGCGGCGGACGGGTGAGTAATGCTTAGGAATCTGCCTATTAGTGGGGGACAACATCTCGAAAGGGATGCTAATACCGCATACGTCCTACGGGAGAAAGCAGGGGATCTTCGGACCTTGCGCTAATAGATGAGCCTAAGTCGGATTAGCTAGTTGGTGGGGTAAAGGCCTACCAAGGCGACGATCTGTAGCGGGTCTGAGAGGATGATCCGCCACACTGGGACTGAGACACGGCCCAGACTCCTACGGGAGGCAGCAGTGGGGAATATTGGACAATGGGGGGAACCCTGATCCAGCCATGCCGCGTGTGTGAAGAAGGCCTTATGGTTGTAAAGCACTTTAAGCGAGGAGGAGGCTACTTTAGTTAATACCTAGAGATAGTGGACGTTACTCGCAGAATAAGCACCGGCTAACTCTGTGCCAGCAGCCGCGGTAATACAGAGGGTGCGAGCGTTAATCGGATTTACTGGGCGTAAAGCGTGCGTAGGCGGCTTATTAAGTCGGATGTGAAATCCCCGAGCTTAACTTGGGAATTGCATTCGATACTGGTGAGCTAGAGTATGGGAGAGGATGGTAGAATTCCAGGTGTAGCGGTGAAATGCGTAGAGATCTGGAGGAATACCGATGGCGAAGGCAGCCATCTGGCCTAATACTGACGCTGAGGTACGAAAGCATGGGGAGCAAACAGGATTAGATACCCTGGTAGTCCATGCCGTAAACGATGTCTACTAGCCGTTGGGGCCTTTGAGGCTTTAGTGGCGCAGCTAACGCGATAAGTAGACCGCCTGGGGAGTACGGTCGCAAGACTAAAACTCAAATGAATTGACGGGGGCCCGCACAAGCGGTGGAGCATGTGGTTTAATTCGATGCAACGCGAAGAACCTTACCTGGCCTTGACATACTAGAAACTTTCCAGAGATGGATTGGTGCCTTCGGGAATCTAGATACAGGTGCTGCATGGCTGTCGTCAGCTCGTGTCGTGAGATGTTGGGTTAAGTCCCGCAACGAGCGCAACCCTTTTCCTTACTTGCCAGCATTTCGGATGGGAACTTTAAGGATACTGCCAGTGACAAACTGGAGGAAGGCGGGGACGACGTCAAGTCATCATGGCCCTTACGGCCAGGGCTACACACGTGCTACAATGGTCGGTACAAAGGGTTGCTACACAGCGATGTGATGCTAATCTCAAAAAGCCGATCGTAGTCCGGATTGGAGTCTGCAACTCGACTCCATGAAGTCGGAATCGCTAGTAATCGCGGATCAGAATGCCGCGGTGAATACGTTCCCGGGCCTTGTACACACCGCCCGTCACACCATGGGAGTTTGTTGCACCAGAAGTAGCTAGCCTAACTGCAAAGAGGGCGGTTACCACGGTGTGGCCGATGACTGGGGTGAAGTCGTAACAAGGTAGCCGTAGGGGAACCTGCGGCTGGATCACCTCCTTAACGAAAGATTGACGATTGGTAAGAATCCACAACAAGTTGTTCTTCATAGATGTATCTGAGGGTCTGTAGCTCAGTTGGTTAGAGCACACGCTTGATAAGCGTGGGGTCACAAGTTCAAGTCTTGTCAGACCCACCATGACTTTGACTGGTTGAAGTTATAGATAAAAGATACATGATTGATGATGTAAGCTGGGGACTTAGCTTAGTTGGTAGAGCGCCTGCTTTGCACGCAGGAGGTCAGGAGTTCGACTCTCCTAGTCTCCACCAGAACTTAAGATAAGTTCGGATTACAGAAATTAGTAAATAAAGATTGAGATCTTGGTTTATTAACTTCTGTGATTTCATTATCACGGTAATTAGTGTGATCTGACGAAGACACATTAACTCATTAACAGATTGGCAAAATTGAGTCTGAAATAAATTGTTCACTCAAGAGTTTAGGTTAAGCGATTAATCTAGATGAATTGAGAACTAGCAAATTAACTGAATCAAGCGTTTTGGTATGTGAATTTAGATTGAAGCTGTACGGTGCTTAAGTGCACAGTGCTCTAAACTGAAATGTTGAAGTTACTAACTTGTAGGTAACATCGACTGTTTGGGGTTGTATAGTCAAGTAATTAAGTGCATGTGGTGGATGCCTTGGCAGTCAGAGGCGATGAAAGACGTGATAGCCTGCGAAAAGCTCCGGGGAGGCGGCAAATATCCTTTGATCCGGAGATGTCTGAATGGGGGAACCCACCTACTTTAAGGTAGGTATTGCAACATGAATACATAGTGTTGCAAGGCGAACGAGGGGAAGTGAAACATCTCAGTACCCTTAGGAAAAGAAATCAATTGAGATTCCCTCAGTAGCGGCGAGCGAACGGGGATCAGCCCATTAAGTTATGTGTGTTTTAGTGGAACGCTCTGGGAAGTGCGAACGTAGAGGGTGATATTCCCGTACACGAAAGGGCACACATAATGATGACGAGTAGGGCGAGGCACGTGAAACCTTGTCTGAATATGGGGGGACCATCCTCCAAGGCTAAATACTCCTGACTGACCGATAGTGAACCAGTACCGTGAGGGAAAGGCGAAAAGAACCCCTGTGAGGGGAGTGAAATAGATCCTGAAACCGCATGCATACAAGCAGTGGGAGCACCTTCGTGGTGTGACTGCGTACCTTTTGTATAATGGGTCAGCGACTTATATTCAGTAGCGAGGTTAACCGTATAGGGGAGCCGTAGAGAAATCGAGTCTTAATAGGGCGTTTAGTTGCTGGGTATAGACCCGAAACCAGGCGATCTATCCATGAGCAGGTTGAAGGTTGGGTAACACTAACTGGAGGACCGAACCCACTGTCGTTGAAAAGCCAGGGGATGACTTGTGGATAGGGGTGAAAGGCTAATCAAGCCTGGTGATAGCTGGTTCTCCCCGAAAGCTATTTAGGTAGCGCCTCGGACGAATACCATAGGGGGTAGAGCACTGTTTCGGCTAGGGGGTCATCCCGACTTACCAAACCGATGCAAACTCCGAATACCTATGAGTACTATCCGGGAGACAGACTGCGGGTGCTAACGTCCGTAGTCAAGAGGAAAACAATCCAGACCGCCAGCTAAGGCCCCAAAATCATAGTTAAGTGGGAAACGATGTGGGAAGGCATAGACAGCTAGGAGGTTGGCTTAGAAGCAGCCACCCTTTAAAGAAAGCGTAATAGCTCACTAGTCGAGTCGGCCTGCGCGGAAGATGTAACGGGGCTAAAACTATGTGCCGAAGCTGCGGATGTATACTTTGTATACGTGGTAGGGGAGCGTTCTGTAAGCCGATGAAGGTGTGTTGAGAAGCATGCTGGAGGTATCAGAAGTGCGAATGCTGACGTGAGTAACGACAAAACGGGTGAAAAACCCGTTCGCCGAAAGACCAAGGGTTCCAGTCCAACGTTAATCGGGGCTGGGTGAGTCGACCCCTAAGGCGAGGCCGAAAGGCGTAGTCGATGGGAAAATGGTTAATATTCCATTACTTCTGTGTAATGCGATGAGAGGACGGAGAAGGCTAAATCAGCCTGGCGTTGGTTGTCCAGGTGAAAGGATGTAGGCATGTATCTTAGGCAAATCCGGGGTACTCTATGCTGAGATCTGATAGCAAGCTGTACTTGTACAGCGAAGTGGTTGATGCCATGCTTCCAGGAAAAGTCTCTAAGCTTCAGTTACACAGGAATCGTACCCGAAACCGACACAGGTGGTCAGGTCGAGTAGACCAAGGCGCTTGAGAGAACTCTGCTGAAGGAACTAGGCAAAATGGTACCGTAACTTCGGGAGAAGGTACGCTGTTGTTGGTGATGGAACTCGCTTCCTGAGCTGACGACAGCCGCAGAAACCAGGCCGCTGCAACTGTTTATTAAAAACATAGCACTCTGCAAACACGAAAGTGGACGTATAGGGTGTGATGCCTGCCCGGTGCTGGAAGGTTAATTGATGGGGTTAGCGTAAGCGAAGCTCTTGATCGAAGCCCCAGTAAACGGCGGCCGTAACTATAACGGTCCTAAGGTAGCGAAATTCCTTGTCGGGTAAGTTCCGACCTGCACGAATGGCATAATGATGGCGGCGCTGTCTCCAGCAGAGGCTCAGTGAAATCGAAATCGCTGTGAAGATGCAGTGTACCCGCGGCTAGACGGAAAGACCCCGTGAACCTTTACTGCAGCTTGACACTGAACTTTGACCTTACTTGTGTAGGATAGGTGGGAGGCTTTGAAGCTGGAACGCTAGTTCCAGTGGAGCCGTCCTTGAAATACCACCCTGGTAATGTTGAGGTTCTAACTCTGTCCCGTGATCCGGGACGAGGACCGTGTCTGGTGGGTAGTTTGACTGGGGCGGTCTCCTCCTAAAGAGTAACGGAGGAGTACGAAGGTGCGCTCAGCGTGGTCGGAAATCACGCGTAGAGTATAAAGGCAAAAGCGCGCTTAACTGCGAGACCCACAAGTCGAGCAGGTACGAAAGTAGGTCTTAGTGATCCGGTGGTTCTGTATGGAAGGGCCATCGCTCAACGGATAAAAGGTACTCTGGGGATAACAGGCTGATACCGCCCAAGAGTTCATATCGACGGCGGTGTTTGGCACCTCGATGTCGGCTCATCTCATCCTGGGGCTGAAGCAGGTCCCAAGGGTATGGCTGTTCGCCATTTAAAGAGGTACGCGAGCTGGGTTTAGAACGTCGTGAGACAGTTCGGTCCCTATCTACCGTGGGCGCTGGAAATTTGAGAGGATCTGCTCCTAGTACGAGAGGACCAGAGTGGACGAACCTCTGGTGTACCGGTTGTGACGCCAGTCGCATCGCCGGGTAGCTATGTTCGGAAGGGATAACCGCTGAAAGCATCTAAGCGGGAAGCCTACCTCAAGATAAGATTTCCCTAGGACTTTATGTCCTCTAAAGAGCCGTTCGAGACTAGGACGTTGATAGGTTGGATGTGGAAGCATAGTGATATGTGAAGCTGACCAATACTAATTGCTCGTGAGGCTTGACTATACAACACCCAAGCAGTTGTATATGAAGCATCAATCGATTCTTAAATATGCAAGACAACTTGATTTAGTTATACCTCTAGCTAAAATGAACAGATAAAGTAAGATTCAATTCAGCCCAGTCTGTTACAGATTTGGAAAACGCTTCGGCATCAAATAAGACCCAAGCAAGTATCCATAAACAGTTGTGCTGGCGACCATAGCAAGAGTGAACCACCTGATCCCTTCCCGAACTCAGAAGTGAAACCTCTTAGCGCTGATGGTAGTGTGGGATTACCCATGTGAGAGTAAGTCATCGCCAGCTCATTATTC
>NZ_JAALLK010000035.1:0-4787 GCF_011075215.1 Acinetobacter sp. EKM10A
GAAGTTGTTCAAAACCAGCCTAACCTGACTGCCGATATAGCTTTGATTAAGGATTGGGAGGTCTGATGGATAACGAATATGCCAAATTCTTTTTCAATCGAAAAGTTGATGTTTATCAACTGGAATGTATTGAGCTATCACATCCTTCTTTTATGAATACTTACCGGGTAGTCCGTAATGATGATCGCGGGGTGTATGTTCAGCACAATGAAGGCGCGGGGCAAGTATTTTACGAATACCTTCCTATGACAATTCAAAGATCTGGAATGCTCGGTGATCTGGACCAGACTTTGACCGTTTCAATTTCTGGGCTTGGTGATATTTTACCTGATGAGTTTGAGCGTGTAATGGAAGGGCAGTTTACTGATGTGAAACCTACTGTGAACTACCGGATTTACAGCTCAGATAATCTAAATACACCGATTCATTACCTACTTGGGTTGCGACTTGCTGGTGTCTCAATGAATCACAAAGCTGTGACATTCAAAGCTGAATCGCCGCGATTAAATACCACTAAAACTGGAGATATCTTTGCACTGGATCGCTTTAGTGGATTGAAGGGGGCTGTATGAAAAGTCATGATCATTTGCTTGATAAGCAATACGATGAAGAAGACTACAACTGTGTTCATTTTGCTCATGAAGCTGCATTGGATCTATACGGAATAGACAGAGGCGAAGCACTCGAACTCTTTATGCAACCTAAGGGCAAAATTACTTTCCTGCCATCACGGTTAAAACTTTTAAATCCGCTGCCCATGCCCAAGGAAGGATGCATAGTCGCCTTCCACCCGAAACAAAGAAACAAGCCCCCACATGTGGGGCTTTTTCGTTTGGGCCGTGTTCTACATTTGATGGAAGGCGGAGTTACTTATTTAGCGGAAGACGTCATTAAAGCGATGGGGTTTAGTCGGGTCAGTTACTATGATTAAGATTATTTATAAGCAGGATCCTTTATCTGAAAACAAGACCATTGAACATGCCGAAACGATAGGACTATGGCTTACTTCAAAATATGAATATATGCCTGAACATGTCCGTATTTTTCACACTACGAGTAATATGGATCATGCGGAAATTTCATTTGCGAATGAAGTCACACCGAAGAATGCATATGAGTTAAAGCAGCTAGATTTCTTACCGGGTACTTTTATCGTAATTGAAAATCCTAAAGGCATTCCTGCACTTGTTGCTGCCATTGTTTCTATTGTTCTAAGTGTAGCAGTTGCCTTATTGATGCCAACTCCATCAATTGCACAGACTAACCAGAATAACAACCAGTCTTCTTCGGCAAACAACGAACTTTCAAACCGTGAAAACAAGATTCGGGTTAATGGCCGTATTGCTGATATTTACGGAGCGGCTCACGATACTCCTGATCTAATCGCGGTGCCTTACAAGGTATATGAAAACAATGTTGAAGTAGAACATGTTGTCGGTTGTATTGGTCGTGGTCACTATAAAATTAACGGTGCTTATGACGGCGAAACCAACATTGTCGATATTGCCGGTGCATCGGTAGAAGTCTTTCGACCAGGCGTTGATATTGTTTCGGGTGAGCCATATTTCTCACTTGGTACCGAAATTACCACGCCCCCACTAACGGTTCAGCATCAAACTTCTGTTAATGGCCAAGTTCTCCGTCCAGCAGATACACAGTCTTTAGAAGGTACGAACTACCTTCATTTTGCATATCCAAACGAGATCCTTCGGGCAACGGCAAACAACACAGATTTAACCACTAAGTTTGTAAGTAATGACCGTGTAGAAATCACCAATGCCTCATTCACGTTTAACGGCCAGACTTATGATTTAAACGGCACTTACAGCGTTCTATCGGTAGCTGATGATCGCATGACGTTATCAAATCCGGCGGCCGTTAATGCTAACTGGTTAAAGATTAAAGAGTTAAGTAACCAGCAAACAGCAGCTTTATCACCAAAGATAAGTTCAATAGGTGAAAAGTGGATTGGTCCTTTCATTCTGGACAATGTCGAACGAAGTCGGGTGCTATGTAACTTTGTGGCCACAAATGGACTTTACACAGTTTCTTCAGGTGGAAATCAGGGTGCTGTAAACGTTACGATTGAAGTTGAAGTAACGCCGGTTAATGAATTTGGTGTAGCCATTGGCAATCCAATGCTGAAGCAGATCATTTTAAAGGGTTCGGCAAAGTCACGTCAGACAGTCGGTGCAACGCTGGATATGGTGACATTTCAGGGTCGTTGTAGTGTCCGTGCACGCCGTTTAACTCCGACTCCGGCAGTTACAACGGTAGTAGATGAAGTAAAGTGGCAGGCGCTTTACGGTGCTTATCCTTTACAAAGCACAGTGTATGAGCATGAAACGGTTTTTCGTGCGCGTACTTATGCAACCACTGGAGCTTTATCTGTTAAGTCCCGCAAGATCAATTTTGATCTTCAGCGAATGTTACCGACTTATAAAAACGGGGCAATGACAACAGAGCTATATCCAACATCAAGCTTTGCTGATGCATTAGTCTCAATGGCACTGGATGACAAGATTGGTCGCCGTACGATCGAAGAGATTGATATAGAAAACATCTACCGTACTTATAACGATATTGTTGATTATTTTGGTACACCTTTGGCAGCCGAGTTCTGTACTACGATTGATGATACAAACCTATCATTTGAAGAACTGGCCACTAACCTTTGTGATGCTGTATTTTGTACGGCATATTGGCAAAACAATAAGCTCAAAATCTACTTTGAACAACCAACTGATAACTCGGTAATGCTGTTTAACTTCCGGAATATCATTCCGGAAACTTATAAGCAAGACCTAACTTTTGGTGTAATGGATGACTACGATGGTTTGATCTATGAATATACGAATCCAGCCGACGATAGCCGTATCAATATCTATTTACCGGATAGAGGAGCAAAGAACCCCAAAGAGGTGAAATCTGTTGGTGTACGAAACAAGTGGCAAGCGCATTTCAATGCATACCGACTTTGGAACAAGATTAGGTTTCAACGTAAATCCATTACCTATGATGCTGCACCAGAATCGGAATTACTAGTGTTGCGTAACCGTATTGCTGTTGCAGATCCTCGCAATGGTATCCATCAAAGTGGAGAGGTGGTACAGCAAGAAGGTTTAATTCTCACTCTAAGCCATGATGTAGATTTTATTGCAGGCAAAAGCTATGTGATTTATCTGCAAATGAGTGATGGTACCGTGGACCTAATACCTGTTACACCGGGCTCAGCCAAGAACAAAGTAGTTTTAGGACGTTTACCGAACAGCGCATTAAAGTTAAGCCCTGATGATTTTGTGAATACTATCTATACGGTGGTTAATGACGATACTAAAGGTTCATTGCCTTATCTGGTCGCAAAAAGAGAACCGGCTGATCAGTTCTCCAATACCATTACGGCAATTAATTACGATGTGCGTTATTACCTCAATGACAAGGACTTTATTGATGTGCCGGTTGATGATTCTCCAATTTACATTCGATATGACCAGCTGGATATAAATCTGGCACGTTTATATCAAATGCAAAGAGGGGATTTGCCAACAACTGGAGAAATCAGTTTTGTAGTTGAATCTGGTGCACTAGTTTCTAGTTCGAGTTCTTATCGACCAGAAACCAGATTCGTCTATAAATTCGACTACAACTCTAGTCCGCCGAAACAGGAATTTATTGCCCCTGCAGCGACTGAACTACCTGCCATTGATACTGGTGAGTTCCCACCTGATCTGGTGGTAAATCTGACGATTAAAGGTGCTGTTGTTGGACGTGGTGGTGATGGCGGTTTACCTCATTTGGCATTTGGCGCTTGGGAAACGGATCCGGATTACAACTTTACCAAAACCCGCCGTGATGGGTTTCAGGGAGCACCTGGTTTATTGAACCGGCACAGCAAACTAAACCTGATTATTGATGGCGGCACTCTAGCTCGAGGTGGATCTGGTGGTGGAGCAACACCAAGCGGTATTTACACTGGGTTGTCTTATGGTGTTCAAGGTATTCCGGGTGGAGCTGGTGCACCATTTGGACGGGTCATGACAGGCCAGCCAATTTCAAGCGACTCACAAGATTGGCGCTGGTATTTTGGAAGTTACTTCAATGTCTTAAAAATTACTGATGCCGAAGCTTCGGTACCCGGTAAAGGTTATCGAACCCAAAATGACCGCTATGGATCTCCATTATCAGGCGATGGCGGAAACTGGGGCGAACGTGGTACCAAGTCCACCAATGATGGAACGTGGAACTGGAAATACCATGGCACAACTGAAGGCCAGCCGGGGCCGGGGGGACCTGCAATTATTGGAGTTGCTCCACTTACAACTCAACTGATTAACGGAGGGAAAATTCTACAAACCCTTTAAAACTTAAAATAACTTTGAGCACCCAATTCGGGTGCTTTTTTATTGTCTAAATTTTTTGGAGATATTAATGGAACCAGTTTCCACAAGCGGTTTTACAGCACTACTAAAATTGTACGGGATTGCAATCATGGTGACTTTAGCGGTCGGTTTGGTTGCAGCAGTGGTATTAATGACTCGTATGCCACGTTCACCACAAGAGTGGGCAGTAGGTTTGATCTGTACTGTTGTATCAAGCCTTGCTGGCGGCTCATTCATTATTGTGAAGTGGGGACTTCATGAATGGGTTACTGATGTATGGGGGATGATTGCTCTAGGTGGGTTCTTCTTTGTTTGTGGTTTACCCGGTTGGGCTTTAGTCCGTTGGATTTTTAATTTTATAGATAAACAGGAAGGTAAAACGATCGTTGAAGTGATCAAAGAGTTTAA
>NZ_JAALLK010000036.1:0-1235 GCF_011075215.1 Acinetobacter sp. EKM10A
TCACAAGCATATAATCGAATTTTTGCGCCTGAACTCATTTATGGTTCTCCAAAATTTAGGCAATAAAAAACCCGCTGTTTAAGCGGGTTATTAAAGTGTTTCGTCTGTGTCTGAGATTTCCGGAGGTTCTACCCCTGCCATTGCAGCAGCTACAGCTTCAGATAAGTTTGTTGGCTGAAATTCCATTGGTGCAGCAGAAACCACAATAGGCTCCTCAAAAAGACGAATATCAATCCAACGCCCTTCTGGTATTTCGAGTGGATTGCTTAAATCAGCAATAATTGCGGCCGTTTCAATATCGAATTTACGTTTGAACGTCTTAATTGAAATATCACCGTTCTCAAGAGTTTCATAAACAACTGCAACAACTGTATTGCCATTAGCGTCCTTAGGGATTTCGATATACCAGCCTTCCTTAGCAAAGCCGAGTGACCCTTTAATTAAGTAATCACCTGTACCTAATTTCTCTAAAGTAATTGGCTGCCTTTCAGCTTCATCATTGAGTTCAATATGATCACTAAACAACTTGACAATAGGTGATGCTGCTTTAATAAAACCATTTCCATCTACAGTCGTATTTCGGTCTGTTTTAAAAATATGTGTAGTATTAGGTAAAGTTGAACTTCTTACGACCCCAATAAACTGACCATATGCAGTTGTAGTTGGACTACCAGCAAAAATTATCCCATCAGTTGAATTAGTCGAAATTGCTACACCAGCATAAACACCATTTAATATGGTGAAGATCCCCCCAATACGGCTCATATCCAAAGCTGGGGTATAACCACCAGGAGTGCTGAAGGTGCCATAACCATAATCACCCACTCGCAATACTCGACCAGGGGTCATATCAGTTGGAGAAGTAGTTAGTGTACCTGTCGCTGCATTTCCACCTCCCTGAATTTGGTCCCATCTAGGATTTAAGTTTGGAATACCTGAGGCAAAAGGCAGCATGAATTGCCGTTTTCCTTGAGCTGAGTTATATGGGAATGGCCGGTGATCCCAACTAAATTTAAAAACAAGATTTGCCATTATGCTGTTACCCCGTCAATCACTTGGAAAGTCAAAGTTTCAGTGTGCTGCGTAGTACCACTAACTACAGCTTTAATATCCATCTGACACAGCCCTAAAGGCCAAGTTGCAGTGCTTGCACTAGATTTAATATTCAGCCACCCTTTCTGTGCACTTTGACTTAATGCAGTACAAGTCAAGGTAGCCACAGCAGCGCCATCAGA
>NZ_JAALLK010000036.1:1334-3916 GCF_011075215.1 Acinetobacter sp. EKM10A
CAGAGCTTTAACCTGTGAAGTGAAGGTATAACCTGTAAGATCAATTGCACGGCGAACATCATCCGGTGGATACTGCAGGGTTTCATCCATATCAACCAGCTGCAAGTTCAAGTTGAATGTGTCACCACGCTTAAAAACAAAATTGCTCATAAGTGATTCCTATAGACATAAAAAAACCACCGATGAGGTGGTAGTGAAAAGACGTAAAAAAACCGCTTCTTAGCGGTCATTTAATTAAAGTAATTTAAGGTTTGTAGTCTAAATCAACACTTACTCCAGTAACTACATTATGTTTAGTTCCACCAAGACTATTCACATTGGCCAAACGTATATTCACATCGGAAACACATAGCTTGTTTTCAGATTGCCATTTGTTCAACTCAACAGACATAACATCTTCAAGATGTCTTTCCAGTTCTTGCCGTTTAATTTCGATTTCTTCTAAAGTCAGCATACATGACATATCAATTCACCTTGTACCCAATGCTCACATTATACTGAATGAAATCAGCATCTTTACCCGCATAGATAGATTGACCATTCAAACATTCTAGATGTTCGATTGAGAAATATTCAAAATGTGCCAGCAATGCATCGCTTAGAACCGTTAGGGTCTTCTCTCCAGTATGTAATCGATCGAAGCATTGAATCATGATATTACCGGTACGGCGTGTACATGGCTTATCTGCAATACCTGAAATAAAACTCGGGCCGCCTGCAATAGTCAAACGGCACCATATACCTTCTTTTGGAACCGTAAAGCTGGGTGCATTTGGATACTGAATTCTTTCCTGAGCAATACCAGTGAAAGCTTGCATGTGCTCAATAATTGCTTGCCTTGTTTGCTCTAAAGTCATTGCCATTTTAGCCACCGTACTTTTGAGAAATAAAGTTAAACGTGAGGCCATAAATACCTTGTGGCGCTTGATCAGACCAGCCGTTTTCTAAGCGCGGTCCATAAGCTTTATTGTTTTGGATATAAACCAAATTGCCTAACTTAATCTTCATTGCCTGAATCGCTGCATCCTGAATAGGATTCGTTTCAGGTTCCCGCACACCGTAATCAGCGGATCCAACCGAAACAATATGTGAAGCACGGTATGCTCCAGTATCAACAGGACTTAAATTAACTAAGGATTGCACTGTATCCAAGACAATATTCTTTACATGGTCTTCTGCTGCTTTAGACACATCAAGACTAAAACTAGTCGGCTTTTTCCCCTTCCACCCCATGACTTTTAACCTCGCTTTCCTCATACATCTTAAAGAGATCCTGAGCGATCGCCTGAATTGAATAAGCTTCAAACTCAGAGCTCGGTTCTCGTTCACCCATGAGCTTTTTAATCTTTTGCCAGACATGAACAGCTTCATGTAAAAGCAATCCATACACTTCAATCTGATTTCTTTCAGAAGTATCACCAAGCTGAACAACTGCATATGCACCTTCGCAATAGAAATCAACCTGAGCTGCAGCCCCTTCAATAGACAAGAATTGATCGACCTTATTCATGTCCTCAAATAGCAAATCCATATGCAGTTGATTTCGAACTAATGTGTAATGCACATGCTGAAATGGTGAGATATGCCACAAAGGAACGTAGTTTGTATTTACCATTCAAACTCCTAAATTGCGCCCATTAAAAAACCCACCGAAGTGGGTTTTTATTTAATCTTAAATTCTCGCAAGGAATTATTTATTGTAGAAAGCGTTTCTACAAATCCAGTAAATCTTTCAAAAGACTTTTTGAAATAGAGATTCTCTTTGTCCGCATAAAACGTTTTAACTTCATCACTCTCAAAAATTGTCGTATTATTCTTAAGTTTTTCGTGAGCAGTAATAGCAATATTCATTAAATTTAAATAATTTAACATCTCATACATTAAATCATTAATCTGATTAATAAAGTCATTTGTTTTAGGTTCACCATCAAACGTAATACCTAATTGAGTATTTTGTTCAATTAAGCGCTTTCTCAGATCAAAAATTATTTTTTGAGTATCTTCAACATTTATGTTTTTAATATCCTTTCTAACTTCTGCATCTAAAATATCTATTTCAAAATTAATATCGAGTAAATTTTTTACAATTTTTTCAGCTGCGGTCTCCATTTTGATAGCTAAATGTTGTACCCGCCAATCACTAAATAACAAAATAGCTATGATGGGAGCTATAGCTGTAGCTGAGAAGCTCATTCCATCTTTCACCATATTTTCTAGTGTGGTGTGCGTGATTGATCTAAAGGCTAAGTTAACTAATATATAAGTTACTAGCAAAATTATGAAAAATATTAAGGTAGTCGCAATTTTTTCAGCATTATTTCCTTTTAGTAACATAATATCCCCCTAGTTTAGAAGGATATTAGAACAAGTATTTAAACCTTCCTCAACTGACATTTCCAAATAGTAGATGCTGGATCCTGTTGAATATGAATTACCCGGAATGAGCCTAAGCTTGTTAACCATTCATCATCAATTTTTGGAGTCATAGTTACTTCATTTTGAAGCACGGTCGCCTTTTTATCCGTGGCCAGTACTCCAAGTGTTTGGATCTCATATTGACTGTAAGAACCAAACAGAACGCC
>NZ_JAALLK010000037.1:0-2590 GCF_011075215.1 Acinetobacter sp. EKM10A
ATTGATGTTTATAACATCATTTGGGGAGCAAAATATCACTTATAAGTGTTGTTCAAATTTCCTGATCCACCTCTAAAATATAAGCTTGGCAAAACAAATATTGAGCTCTTAAACTATCGGATATTGATATGATCATCATGACCTATATATTTACTCAATATAATCATCAAATAGTGCAATCAAGTTAACCTAATATAAAAGCTTATTTTCAATAAAAAACACATCATAATACCCCCTTGCCTTTTAACCACAAAAATATTGAAGTTATTATTTAGAAGCAATTAATAGAAAAATAAACAAATCTTTTTTAAACAAGCTACTAATAAAAATATCTCCATCGAAAATAAAGTATAAAAATTCAAAAACCATTTAATAAAGTATCAATAGAGTTAAAATACATATAGCTTACTTTTAATTTTAAAGAGGAATACAAGAAATAATTTCTTGTATTCCTGTTATAAGATTGGGAGAACCAAGTTGATAATTTCACCCATTTCTTTGGATCTATTAATTTAAGTTTCGACTTTACTTATTTGAGCTTAGCCATTTGGTCGAGTCACAATCGGGAAAATTGAATCTGGACGTTTAAACATTGCAAAGAATTTTCCAATTTTCAGTGGATTACCTTTGACTTTACTGTCTTTAGAAAGCAGGACTTTTACCCCTTCTATTTGACCTGTAATCATTTTTAGATATAAGGGCTTGGTTAAGGTTAATGTAGGGCAATCCAATGCCAAATCTTTACTTTCATCATAACGCTTAAACTGCATGACTGAGTTTTCAACCCATAATGAAAAATGCTCTTTGGTATCCGACAAAACCAGATTGATACACTGGTTTTCATTTTTTAAATTTTCCACATCTAAATTTGTCGCCATAGCTTCAAGAAATCTTTCAGTTGGTGTATGAATCAATAAATCACTCGGATCAGAAGTATTTTGTAGGGGTACATTATTTTGTAGCTCTTGAGCGCCCACCAAAAAGAAATTACGCCAAGTTGAAGCCTCAGCAGCATAGCCCAATTGACGATAAGTATTCGCCAATAAGTCTTTTGCTTGTTGGTTTTGAGGGTTATTCAACACAATATGTTTTAAAATCTCGGCAGCCCATCTATAGTCAGCTTGAGCGTAGGCATCCCGCGCATTTTTCAATGCATTGTTCTCCCCACCTGCTAACTCAATATATTTTTTTGCAACAGCTTTAGGGGGTAATGGATCTAAATTGGAAGGATGGGCATCGAACCATCCCATATAATATTGGTATACTGCTTTTACATTATGTTTTAGGGTTCCATAATAGCCATGAGCATATAGTTTTTGATCAAGTGCCGCTGGAAGCTTAATTTTTTCGGCAATTTCAGCGCCATTAAAACCAGAGTTCATATATCTCACCGTCTGATCATGCGTGAACTTATAAACATCTCGCTGGGTTTTAATAAAATCTTGAATATTGTCATTGCCCCAGACAGGCCAATGATGCTGTGCAATCAATACATCGGATGCTTTGGCATGCTGCATTGCTTGGTCTAGATAGCCCACCCATTTTAAGGCATCACGGACTTTAGCACCCCGAAGGGTATAAAGATTATGCATGGTATGAGATAGAATTTCTGCGCCGTTATAAAGTTTCAATGATGGGATAGAGAACGTTAATTCTGCTGGTGCTTCTGAACCCGGCACGTTATAAAACACAAAATCCAAGCCATCAACCGTCATTTTCTGTTCTGGTTGAGTGATCAGTTGTGTAGGCTCAAGGATGCCCATTTTTCCCACAGCAACAGCCTTACCTAAACCTGTATCCACCAATCCTTCCGCATTTTTAGGTAGAAAAGTTCCATACATATAAGTCGCACGACGTATCATGGCTGAACCTGCCATCACATTTTCACTGGTCGCTTCTTCCATAAAGCCTTTTGGCGCAATAATTGGAGTTTTTCTAGCGTTAATTTCTTCGCTAGAAAGAACGCCTAATGCACCACCAAAATGATCGATATGGCTATGGGTAAAGATAATGGCTGAAATTTTTTGCTCACCTAAATGCTGTCTAGCAAATTTAAGTGCTGCTTCAGCCGTTTCTTTAGAGGTTAATGTATCCACAATAATCCAGCCAGTATCACCCTGAATGATGGTCATATTTGCCAAATCAAAACCACGAATTTGCCAAACTCGATCTGTTACTTTAAATAGCCCAACATTGTTGTTTAATTTTGCTTGTCGCCATAGAGTGGGATTAACGGTATTTGGTGCTTGATCTTGTAAAAAACTAAATGCATCAAAATCCCAGATAACATTGCCTTTCTCACTTTTAATTTGACCTGTTGGCTTGGCAATAAAGCCCTTTTGAGCCTGATTAAACTCAGTCATATCCTCTAAGTTATACTTCGCCTTATATGTATTATTTGATTCAATGACCGCTTTTTCTACTACAGTATTTGCTGCAAAAACAGAAAATGGCAGAATAAGCATCAATGAAACTGTTAAAAACTTAATTTTCATCTTCTTTCCTTTTTTTAAATAAGAGGTGGTCCCACATGTTTGAACAACTAAAAGCTTATTTATAAGTGATACTCTGCTCTAGTTAAGCTACCTTA
>NZ_JAALLK010000038.1:0-1566 GCF_011075215.1 Acinetobacter sp. EKM10A
GGACACAACTTTATTGGCGGTTCACGCAGCGCACAAAGTTCCACTTTAATAAAAAGTATTCATGCTACGACTGGTGAAGCTCTGCCTTATGAGTTTCACCATGCAACCGAGCAAGAGGTTAATCAGGCCTGTGAAGCAGCCAGTCAAGCGTTTAAGACTTACCGCCATACGTCTCCTGAACAGCGTGCTACCTTTTTAGAAAACATTGCCGATGAGCTCGATGCTTTGGGTACAGATTTTCTTGAAATCGTGTCACAGGAAACCGCTTTGCCACTTGCACGCCTACAAGGTGAACGTGCCCGTACCAGTGGGCAAATGCGTTTATTTGCTAAAGTGTTGCGCCGTGGTGATTTTTTAGGTGCCCGTATTGATACCGCTTTGCCTGAGCGCCAGCCTTTACCACGCCCAGACCTACGTCAGATTAAAATTGGTGTCGGCCCTGTTGCAGTCTTTGGGGCAAGTAATTTTCCTTTAGCATTCTCAACTGCGGGTGGCGATACCGCTTCCGCACTGGCCGCAGGTTGCTCTGTGGTGGTGAAAGCCCATAGTGGGCATATGGCGACAGCAGATTTTGTAGCGCAGGCAATCGAACGTGCCGTAGAAAAATCAAATATGCCTAAAGGTGTGTTTAACATGATCTACGGTAATGGCGTAGGTGAACCTTTAGTGAAACATCCTTTAATCCAGGCTGTGGGTTTTACAGGTTCACTCCGCGGTGGCCGTGCTTTATGTGACATGGCCGCAGCCCGACCACAACCGATTCCGGTGTTTGCTGAAATGAGCAGTATTAACCCGATGCTGATGTTGCCAGAAGCCTTAAAAAACCGTGGAGAAAAAATTGCACAGGACTTGGCTGATTCAGTGGTTTTAGGCTGTGGTCAGTTCTGTACCAATCCGGGTTTAATTTTAGGTATTAAATCAGCTGAATTTAGCCAGCTCATTAGCAACCTGACTGAAATTATGGGGGCTAAGCCTGCGCAGACTATGCTCAATGCCGGAACCTTAAAAAGTTATACCGCTGGTCTTGAGCACTTAACCCAGCATCAAGGCATCAAGCATTTGGCAGGTCAAACTCAACAAGGTAATCAGGCTCAGCCACAACTGTTTAAAGCTGATGTTGAATTATTGCTGGCAGGTGACCAGCTTTTACAAGAAGAAATCTTTGGGCCAACCACAGTCATCATTGAAGTTGAAGATAAAGCCCAACTCATTCAAGCCCTACAAAGCATGAATGGGCAACTGACTGCGACTTTAATTGCCGATGAAGCTGACTTAACCGAGTTTGCAGATGTAGTTCCTGTGCTAGAGGAAAAAGCCGGTCGATTACTCATAAACGGCTACCCAACAGGTGTAGAAGTGTGTGATGCGATGGTGCACGGCGGGCCATACCCGGCAACTTCAGATGCACGAGGTACTTCAGTTGGAACCTTGGCCATTGACCGTTACTTGCGCCCTGTGTGTTACCAGAACTATCCGCAAAGTTTATTGCCGGAAGCCTTAAAAGACAGTAATCCGTTGCAGATTTTAAGACTGGTGAATGGTGAGATGACTAAAGAAGCGATCTAA
>NZ_JAALLK010000039.1:0-1282 GCF_011075215.1 Acinetobacter sp. EKM10A
AGAGGTGGTCCCACATGTTTGAACAACTAAAAGCTTATTTATAAGTGATACTCTGCTCTAGTTAAGCTACCTTATTTTGTTGTGGTAGCTGGTCATAGTAAAACTCATCTGGAGTCATTTTGTCCAGACTCGAATGAGGTCGTTTCAAATTATAAAATTCAAAATATGCGTTTAATTGCTTCTTCGCATCCAAAACATTGCTGTAGGCTTTGAGATACACCTCTTCATATTTAACGCTCCGCCATAATCGTTCAACCATCACATTATCAACCCATCGACCTTTACCATCCATGCTGATTTGGATGTCATTTGATTTCAATACATCAATAAATGCATCACTGGTAAACTGACTGCCTTGGTCTGTATTAAATATTTCAGGTCGACCATATTTTTCAATAGCTTCATTTAATGTTTCTATGCAAAATGTAACCTCCATACTAATCGATACTCTATGCGCAAGTACCTTGCGGCTATGCCAATCAATCACAGCACATAAATAAACAAAGCCTTTTGCCATAGGGATATACGTTATATCCGTAGACCACACTTGATTACTGCGCTGAATAGCCAATCCTTTGAGCAGATATGGATATTTGCGGTGAGCTTGATTAGCCTGGCTTAAATTTGGTTTGCAATATAACGCATTAATGCCCATTTTCTTCATTAAAGTACGTGTATGACGTCGTCCTATATGATGTCCTTGACGATTCAACAAATCACGCATCATACGGCTACCTGCAAAAGGGTATTGCATATGTAACTCATCCATACACCGCATCAGCTTCAGATCTGATGCACTCACAGGTTTTGGGCGATAGTAATAACAACCACGGGAGACTTTCAGCAGCTGAGCTTGCTTAGATACTGAAATCTGAAGTGAGTCATCGATTAACTTTTGTGGTTGAAGCGGCCCAGTTTCTTCAACACACCTTCTAAAAAATCAATTTCTAATGCCTGCTCACCGATTTTTGCATGTAGTTTTTTTAGATCGATGGGTGGTTCTGTTGGAGCTTTTGATTGATCGAAAGCTTGCGAGGAAGCTGAAATCAGTTGATTTTTCCAGTCGATAATTTGGTTTTGATGAACATCAAATTCAGCACTCAATTCAGCAAGTGTTTTTTCTGCTTTAATCGCAGCAAGTGCTACCTTAGCTTTAAAATCATTTGAATGATTTCTTCTTGGTCTACGTGCCATAAAATACTCCATATATTGATGTTTATAACATCATTTGGGGAGCAAAATATCACTTATAAGTGTTGTTCAAATTTCCTGATCCACCTCT